>NZ_LMIC01000035.1:0-4810 GCF_001428585.1 Duganella sp. Root198D2
TCCAGCTGGTTTTGGTCCCATCTAACCCTCGAAAATTTGCAAGGAATTGCGCCCATTTTAGCGAAACCTTGCAAATCTCAGCAGCGTTATTTGCGCATTTCACCTTTAGATTCAGGCGCCGTTTAATTGTTCAGGGCCGACTTTTTAGCCAGAAGTAGAAGTCGATGTCTTCGCGACCCTGAGCGTAGGGATGCAGGCCGATGCCGAATTTTTCCTTGTAAGTCATAGTGAAAATCGGAGTTCCTCGATGAAGAATGCGGAAGTGCGAGAACTCTCCTAGGTCCGTGATTTCCACTTTGGTTTCTTCGGCATTAGGACGGTACATGGTACCGTTGAAAATCAAAAGGGCCCTTCAGGAGTCGCCAACATGGCGAGGGATTCCGGCAGGTGGTTGCTCGCTTCAGTCTCGAACATCGCGAACGCAATTTTCTCTTCGCCCGTCTCTTGGGCCGGGACGATCTCGTGCGCCAAGGGGGAGAGGTTAATCTTCATCAGGTTGGCGGTGCCATCAAACTGGCGAAGGGCGATAGTTTTGCTGGTCATGGCGTCTCTTGATGACTCGCGGTGCCCGTTGAATGACTCAACCAACGCAGCGGGTCGAAGCCGGCCAAATTTCAGCCCGAAGAAATGAGGATGAGCTATCGCCGTTCTGTTGCGACATCAATCAACCTTCCGTCGCCAAAGTCAAATGTGAAGCCAATAATGTCCATGAGATCAATCGTTGGCTTTATGGCCTGGTCGACAATTTTCAGGGCAAACAATATTTCGACAAATTTACCAGCTTCATCTATTTCCACAACTACGTCGTAATACTTTAGCGAAGCCTCGTCGCCCCCATGCTCAAGATATTTCTCATACGCAATGCTTATAAACTTCAATATTTTCCCTCTATACAAAGCATTGCCTGGGAAATTCGACTTCAGTCCATCCCATTCGTTTTTACTATTCATTGCCATTCGCCACAAAATTCCTTCTGATTTTCATCGGATATTCTCAATGGTAACTCTCATCGCATATAAGTTGTGTTGACCAGCGAATAGTCCACCAAGCCATAGATGTAAACCACGCCACGCCCGTTCTTGTACATTCCGCGATAAGGTACTTCAAATGGTATTCCACCTATTTCATAAGCGGGATCTGGGATAAGAGAAAAGGAAGTATATCGATAATCATCCGTAACGCTGAAGCATACTGAATAGTTATCTAAGGGCCATTCGCCTTTTGATAAAAGCATAAACTCTTCGTAAGCTAGATTCGCTGCCTTAACGATCTCACCAGAAAAGCTAAAGCTTCGCTGGTAAAGATTTTCCAAACCGAACAATTTATCATTATACGAAGACACGCTCAGCACCTCCTTGAAAAATTCTTTTTTTAAAAAGGTGATTATTTTAGCTGGTTGCACCAACAACGTGTGGCCATCCGAGACGTATCGTCACGCCCAGGACCACTTTGGCACGCCGGCAGGCAACTCACGTTTAGTTGTCCGCTCTCAATGTTTCAGAGCCTGGTCTTACTCGGAATAATATCAATATATGACAATCATATCGCCGCAACATCAATCAGCCTGTAGGTATCAGAATCAAAAATATACTTAATTATCTCATTAATATCCTTCTTTTTTAGGATAATCTCATCGCCTTTCGTCAGAAGAAAGTAAACCTCAACCACATTGCGCGAATCGTCGATTTTAACGTTGATCTCATAGTACTTTAGTGAATCCTTATCCCCTTGATCTTCCAAATATTTTTTGCAAGCAAGGCTGATAATTTTTAGTGCCTTACCGCGGAGAAGTATGTCGCCGGGGTAATCCGTCATTGTGCTAAGCTTTTCTTTACTAAAATTTGTCATTGCTCCACCATTGATATTAGAAACCCACTTTCCATGCGGTCAATGAGTTGGCTTATCGCATAAGGATTTTTTTGACCAATGAAAAATCCATCAAAGAATAAATATATTCAACGCCACGGCCATTTTTATACATTCCCCGGCTAGCCACTTCAAACGGTATCCCATTTATCTCATAAGCGGGGTCGGGCAGAAAAGCAATGGACATATAATCCATATCGTCCGTATAGCTAATGCAAATCTGGTAATTATCAAGCGACCATTCGCCCTTCGAGAAAATCATGAACTCGTCGTAAGCAATGCTCATTGCCATGATAGCCGAGCCTGGCAAATTGAAATCCCGTGGATGAAAACTATCAAGCTCAGGTAAGATATGTTTATTAAAAATCACGTTCGACACCTCCTTGTAACACTTTATATTTTCCACTTGGGGTGCCGAGATAGGATCTGTGGCACTTATTTTTTAAAGATGCCACCATATGAATTTCCTTATCTCTGCGCGAAAATTCGTCGCTGTTAAAACTATCTCGCAATGGATCACTTGTTCTAATAACGTTTCCATTTTTTCCCTCGATAGAATAGTCGCCGTGGGTATGATAATCCCCAACGACTGTCGCGCCATTCGGAACCTGTGGTAGAGCAAAAATTGGCTTATAAGTACGATCGGTGCCGGCAACCGGAATTGTTGCAAAATATTTACCACCCTTCTCATAAATCAGCCCACCATACTCTTTGTTCTTTCTAATCGCTTTGGCATTAGCTGCATCCAGTGCGCCACGCGCCGCTTCGTCGGCACAATTTCCACTGTACGGGGTCCGCTTCAGCCCATTAGGATCGGTCCACCTCGTAGGGTTTGGCCCATACATGTAGGGGTTTTCGCCGCCGCGGAGTCCGATGGGGTCTTGCGACAGGAACCGCCCTGTAACGGGGTCGTAATAGCGATGCCGGTTGTAATGAAGTCCGGTCTCTTCGTCATAGTACTGTCCTTGGAACCGCAGCGCCTGCACGACCCCTGTCGCTCCGTAGCGCAGAACGCCGCCCCAGGCGCGGTAGCGCGCCGACCAGAAAATCTTGCCGTGGCCATCGATCAACTCAAGTGGAGTGCCAAGGTGATCACACTGGTAGTAAAGAATGTGGTCCGTGCTGGATCCGCCGTCGGCCTGTTCGAGCCGGTGGAGCCAGTCTGCCCGATGGGCTTGCGCTTTGTCGAATTCCTGCTGCGCATGCCACACCTGGATATGTGCAGCCGGATCATTTTTGATGCCGGGCAGCGCCCATTCCTCCACGAGGCATAAATGGCTAGCATCCGGCTTATAACAGGCCGCCCCTTCACGCGATTCAATTCGGGCGAGTGGCACGAAACTGTCTGGTTCGTAAAGATAGGTGATCGTTCTATCCGGTCGCACTTCCTGCAACAGCGTGTCACCATCCCAGACGAAGAACGTACGAGCGCCCGTATCGGTAACACCAGCGGGCGGCGCGTCATTCCCTGCCTCCCAACGTTCTTCTGAGACCTGCTTGGCGATGCGCCGCCCAAACGCATCATAGCTGTAGCGTGCTACCTGCCTTGAGTTTGCGAAAGTGCGGATGGCAGTAGTCAGCCGGTTTTCAGTATCGTAAGAGAATTCAAGAACGCCTTCATCGTTTGCCCCCGCAGCCACGCGTGAACGCTTGCGAATAGTATTTCCGTGCGCGTCGTATTCATAGTCATGGCCCATATACTGCAGCAGCAAGTAGTGGGTGACCTTTGCGATCCTTGCCGGCACGACGCTTGCAGAAGGCTGCTCATCCAGCTCACGCACAATTTTGCGGGTCTCGATCGACGCGGGCTTACCGCCTCCTTCCGCGTCGAGCAGATTGCCGGCGGGATCGAATATGAAGGTTTCGCTCAAGTCCGGCTGTACGGCCGAGAGCAACTGCCCAAGCGGATCGTAGGTGTAGCGGATGCTGCCGCGGAAATGGTCTTCGATGAAGGTCAGGTTGCTGGCTGCGTCATATTCATATCGGCGCTCGCGCAGGCGCTGTGTTCCTTTGTTCAGCGTAAAAGAACTCAGGCGCGATTGCGGATCGTAACCACGGCGTTCGGTCAACCGTTCTTTTTCGCCGCCCAGCTGGCGCGTGGTCTCCCGGTGCAAATGATCGCGCTCCAGGTCTACCAGCGATTTACCCTGCCAAAGCGTACCGTGCCAGTGGCCCGAGCCGTAACGCTGCGTGTCAATCTTGCGACCGTTGGGAAGGGTGGTCTGGATTCGGTTTCCTAACTCGTCATAGGCGTGCGTCAAAGTGAAGGCAGCAGCGAATTCCTGCACTTCGTTCGGCAGTTGTGACGCCTGGCGGGCGTAGGCCATCCGTTCGTCGACCACTTGGCCCAGAGGGTCGTATTGGAACCGGTGCTCGGCATGCGACGATGCTATAGCAGTCAGGCGGCCGAGCGCGTCGTAAGCGTAACGCACACCGCCATCGGCGCAACTCTTTGCCAGCAACTGTCCCAGTGCATCACGGGCGAATTCTGTTTGCCTGCCGTTGCAGGCGCTGGCGATCAATTGTCCCGCTTTGTCATAAACGTAGGTGGTTGTCTTGCCATCAAACCCCGTTTCGCTGACCATGCGGCTTTCTACGTCATAGGTAAAACGGTACGATTCACCATTGCTGTTGACCAGTTCAACCAGGCGTAATGCCTTATCGTAGGCGTAACGCAGCATTTGCCCGTTGGCGTCAATGCGTTCATTGAGCAAACCATGGCCGTTGTAACCATATCGCGTGGTCTGGCCTTTGCCATCGATGTGGACGAGCAGATTTCCGTCACGGTCGTACTCAAATTTTTCTGTTGTGTGGTCCGGCCGGGTAATGGCGGTAACCTGGCCGCCCGGAGCGTGTCAATGAATTTGAAACACCTTGTTGAATTGGTGAGTGTCTAAATCTCGGATTTCAGGCAGCTTTTTTCTCCATGGTCGGTGGGTTGATC
>NZ_LMIC01000036.1:0-5157 GCF_001428585.1 Duganella sp. Root198D2
GGCAARTCGGGCGTGACCAGCTACAGCTACGACCGCTCCAGCCTGGAAACGCGCATCGACTACAACAACGGCGTGGCCAGCGTCTTCAAYTACGACAAGGCCGGCCGCGTCAGCAGCGTGCTGCACCAGAAAGGCGGCAGCAACCTGTCGCGCACTGATTACGAGTACGACAGCAACGGCAACCGCAAGAAGGAGACCATCAACCGCGTCGCCGGCGCCCAGGTCACCAGCTACGACTACGACGGCGCCGACCGCCTGACCCGAACCGTGACCGCCAGCGCCGCCAAGTCGGTTGCCACCGACTTCGGCCTGGACGCCATGGCCAACCGCCTGACCGAAACCGTGACCACCACGGCAAACGGCGGCGCGCCAACGGTRASCAAGCGCACCTCGACCTACGGCTCRCGCAACGAGCTGAAGACCATCGACGAYGGCAGCGGCGTGATCACCACGCTGAACTACGACGGCGAAGGCAACCTGACCGAGAAGAAGCAGGGCAGCGACAGCACCATCTACCGCTACAACGGCAACGACAACGGCGTGATCACCACGCTGAACTACGACGGCGAAGGCAACCTGACCGAGAAGAAGCAGGGCAGCGACAGCACCATCTACCGCTACAACGGCAACGACAATCTGATCTCGGTCGCCCGCAACGGCACCATGCTGGGCCGCTACAGCAACGACCACGCCGGCCTGCGTATCGAGAAGGAGGCCAAGGACCCACTGCAGCCGGGCGCACCACCGGTCAAGCTGCGCACCCTGTGGGACGGCCGCAATGCCTTCCAGGACCGTGACAGTGGCGGCGAAGTCATCGCACGCTACGATAACGACGGCCGCCACCCGGTCGGCATGTGGCACCGCGACGACGGCAGCCAGGCACTGCACCGCGACGCGTTGGGCTCGATCGTTGCCACCACCGACGGCACCGGCAAGCTGAAGAGTGAAATTGTTTACGACGCCTTCGGCAACATCACCGAATCGACCGGTCAGAGCGCCAACAAGTTCGGCTACACCGGTCACCAGATGGATGCAGAGACCGGCCTGATTTACTTCCAGGCCCGTTACTACGACCCGCAACTGGGCCGATTCATCACACAAGACCCGTACGAAGGCGAGTGGCGCACTCCGCTGTCGCTGCACCATTACCTCTATGCGTATGGGAATCCAACCGTCTATGTCGACCTGAATGGTTACGAATCGATCTTCGCCAACATTGACAAGGCTGCCGAGGGTTGTGGGGCCTTTTCTTGCGCTGGGTGGGCGTTAGCCAAGGGAGCATACGCAGCAGCGACTTTTGGCTTTGCTACTGTGCATGACCCAGTACGGGATTTGTACGACGAAGGACAGATCAGCGGCGGCCAATATGCAGCACGTGGAATAGGCGGCGGCGCCGCTATCGTAGCCGTCAACGTCGCAGGCGTTGCCATAGGCGGAGTTGGTGCCAGTTCTGTGACCTCGCTGGGAAGCAAGGCGTTGATCGGGGCCGGGGTTGGTGGCCTCACGGCTGGCGGGACCGATGCGACGACTCAAGGGATTAACATAGCTGCAGGGTTGCAGGAGAATTATGATGTTCGACGCACTGTCATTGCGACCGGCGCAGGTGTTGGGTTCGGCGGCGCGGCACCTTTAGTAGGGCCGATTGTAGGGAAAGTTGCTGCAACAGAAACAGTGCGTAAGACGGCTGAAGCAGTTAATTCTGCCGCCCAAAGTGTAAGAAAGGCTACCAAGGAACTGCTGACACGAGAAAGCGGAGACCTTGGTATTGGTGGTTCGCGGCTATCTAATAAGAGTGTGCCTGCGGAACAATCCATTCCGTCATGGAAATTGACCGTTGGGGCAAAACTCGATAGTGACGGCGATAAAATAGGGCATGCATTCGTTTCAGTTCGTCCGCCCGAAGGTCCTGCTGTTACGAGAGGATTATGGCCGTTGAAATCCGATGGAATCCCTGGGTTCGATAACTTGACTGATCCGATCAAAGGTATGCGCGGAATACTTCTCGACGATTCCGCTTATTTGGAAAGCGCCAAGTCTGCGTTGAAGACTTATGATATTAGCGCTGCACAAGGCGCAGCAGCGCTGGCAAAAATTAGCGCGACTGAGGCGAAATTGGCTTCTGGAAAGCTTGGTTACCAGCTCTTTACCAGTCAATGTGCGACTTTTGCTTGTGCCGTTGCAAGAGCCGCTGGCGTTAAGCCACCGGCTGCTGGCCTAATTGCTCAGCCCCGTAAGATTTACGATTCAATAAAGAACGAGGATTTGTAAGATGTACGTACTGTCGATTGATGTTGAAACCACGAGTTTTATGGAACTTAGCGTTAGTTCGACGCCCAAAATTGTGGGGAGTGTACTTGTAGATGAACATGCAATTAGATATACATTAAAATCCGGAAAAGGAGCAATTCCAAGAGCTACGATTGATAGGATTTTTATTGCCAATTTTGGAATAAATTGTTTCTCGGTCGATATTCATACAAGAGGTGATGAGGCGTGGAATTGGAGAATGGAAAGAAATCACCCGATTCTAAATTGGTTAAATTTGATACGAAAATCAATTGATGGAAAGGTGGAGTTGGGCTATTTTGAATGTCAGGCCGATGCGGAGCAATTTCATGAGTTCTTGAAGAAGAATTTATATCCGACTTCCTGGTCAAACGGATGACGGAAAATTTCAAGCCAGTAACGTAGGGACAGGGACAGACCCCTGTTCCTGGGAAATATCGAGCATGCCCTCTGACTAGGCGGGAACTGGCTGCGCCTGTTCTTCTTTCAAAGAAAAAAACCGTC
This sequence comes from Duganella sp. Root198D2, assembly GCF_001428585.1. Classification (NCBI taxonomy): domain Bacteria; kingdom Pseudomonadati; phylum Pseudomonadota; class Betaproteobacteria; order Burkholderiales; family Oxalobacteraceae; genus Duganella; species Duganella sp. Root198D2. The sequence goes on from NZ_LMIC01000036.1 coordinate 2,791, forward strand.
CCCAACCCGCTGCTGCTTGGCGCGGGTTCCGGGTACGGATTACGTTTTTAGCTGCTAAGAAAGTGCGCTAAGCGTTGGCCTGAGTCAGCACCGCTTCAAGCATTTCCATCACAAAGCGCTGCTTCTGCTTGGGCAACTCGCTGATGCGCTCGATATTGCGTTCGAGTTGCGATGCCGGTCCGCGCTTGCCGCGCCCTAAGTGGCATTCCGTGCCGAACAGCTCATCGAGCGACACATTCAACACCTTCGCCACCACCGGCAGGGCCGACACCGGGATGCGCCGCCGCCCTCGAGCCCGACGCCAAGGAAAATCCTGCTGACTGGAACGATGACGGCGCTTTCGCTGCGTGCATCGAGCACATCGTGCAGCTAAAAAACTGTGAAGGTCCATCGGAAAAGGCGCTGTTACGCAGTAACGCACCCTTGCGACAACGGGCGCTATCGGCCAAACTCGCGTCTAGAAAATTTCCGCTCTTTAAAAACAAAATCTCCCGCGCGTTCGCCCGTAAGCCATTGATGCGTCTAGCAAAAATGGCATGCGGTACGACCGCTCGCGTCAGCGCGCAAAGTTTACCTCTATGCGTATGCAAATCCGACGACCTTCATTGATCTGACGGGTTACTACAGCGTAAGACAGTTTGGCAACGACGCTGCGTACTACACTGGCGCGGCTGTTGGCGGTGTGGTCGGTGCTCCGGTTGGCGTTGCTAAAGCGGTGTACGGAACCGGCGCATTTATTGTTGATGCGGGACTGGCGGTGGGTGGCAATAAAGGCGGCGCGGACCGAATGACCGAGCGTGGCAAGGCCGTTGCTGAGGTTCTTCTGCAGCCACGTTTGGTCAAGGACAGGATTGACGCGTCCATCAACGTGACTGTTTCGAAAGCGGCAGAGCGGCGCAACGCTGGAAACGATTTCGGTGCCGGACTCGGACTTGGATTTGAAGGCGGCGAGGTTGCTGGGCCTGTTGTTGTGGGTACTTTACGTTTCCCCAAAACTGAGATTCCGAGAATTCCAGGAGTGGAAAGAGATTCGATCCCGTCTAAATCTCCAGTGAAGGAAGCGCCACGGCCGCCACCGACAGAAGCTGCGCGGTCAGATGCGGGAATTACGAAAGAAGGCCCGACAAAGGACATTTCTGTTGAACCGGCACCTTCGGGAACGAAGACCGTGGTGAAACCGAAAACATTCATCACATATGAATTCAAAAATGCTGCTGGTGAGGTTGTGTATGTGGGACGTGCAAGCGGTAAGGGGACGCCAGAGCAAGTGATGAAACAACGTCTGGCTAAAGGTCATGATGTCTATGACGCAAATCCTGGACTGATACCTGAAGTTCGTGCGACCCAGGGTAGCGCATCTGCGAATAAGGGAGCTGAAGGCGTGCTTTACGAGCAACGTATGCGGGAAGGCGCCAGCCTATTGAATGACCCAAAGAGTCCTCCGTTGAGCAGCAAGCCTGCTAAAGCTGCGGAAGTTCGAGAAAAGATTTCCGACTATAGTGAAGATTTAAAACATTAAGAGGTGACTGAGATGAGTGATGTGTTCGTGGAAGTTGTTATAAATGTGGCTGATGCATCCGCTATTGGTATCGAGAGCCGAGACGAAATAGAAGATCCGCTGGAAGAAGCATTGTCTGCTAGCGGCTTGGGCGAAGTTACGGGGGGCGGTGGGGGGATGGGCGTTTATATCATCGATGTAGAGGCCGTCGAGCAGCAGTTCGATGATGCTTTGCTCGTTATAAGGCAAGCTCTTCAGGCGTTGAACGTGCCTACAAGTACAAGAATCAAAAGGCGGACGCCTATTAGTGTTGAGTTCTTGGTGTATGAGGCACCATGACATAACAACAGGGGACAGCCTTCCGGTACTCGTGTTGTTCGGCAATCCCGACGACCTCTCAGGCGCGGGGGCAGTCAGGCACGGGTGCCGACAAACCGATACGGGCAGAAAATTAGGCAGTCCCACGTCGGCCCTGTGGACGTTTGAATACTGTCCGTATCCTGTCCGTATCCTGTTCGTATGCTATCCGTATGCTGTTCGTATCTCAGTCGTGGTGGGTAAAAATCTTCTGCCGAGGGAAAGCCCCAGCAAGAAGCGGTACTGGGCGGGTGCGCGGGGAGTCCCCGCCACCCCTGCCGGTCTATCACACATCACGCAACCTCCGGTTTCTGCGGCGAGCCGCGCTGCGCTTGGCCCTTCGCGTTAAACGCTTCGCTGCGCTCTGTTAAACGCTTGGCCGCGCGAATCTCGGTAAGCCATTGAGCCTAAAGGGTCCGGTCTGAATAAATCGTTATTCAGCAATGCCTGGGCTGGAGTCGGCGCCAAGTCCACGCCACCGGAATCGGCGGCGGCATTGCCTGGGCTGCGAT
>NZ_LMIC01000037.1:0-6112 GCF_001428585.1 Duganella sp. Root198D2
CTTGCGGTTGCCGTTGCTGTCGTACTCGTAATCGGTACGCGACAGGTTGCTGCCGCCTTTCTGGTGCAGCACGCTGCTGACGCGGCCGGCCTTGTCGTARTTGAAGACGCTGGCCACGCCGTTGTTGTAGTCGATGCGCGTTTCCAGGCTGGAGCGGTCGTAGCTGTAGCTGGTCACGCCCGATTTGCCGACCACCGAGGTCAGGCGGTTCAGCACGTCGTAGCCGTAGCGGGTCACCTGTCCATCCTGGGTCAGGGTGGACAGCTTGTTGCCGTTGGCNGATTTGCCGACCACCGAGGTCAGGCGGTTCAGCACGTCGTAGCCGTAGCGGGTCACCTGTCCATCCTGGGTCAGGGTGGACAGCTTGTTGCCGTTGGCRTCGTAGGTGCTCGATACCTTGGCGCCGAAGGCGTCGGTGTGCGTGATCTGGCGGTCAAAGCGGTCGAAGGTGTAGCTCGAAGTGCGCGTGCTGCCGCCCTTCTGCTCCACCGATACCACGTTGTTGTTGGCGTCGTAGCCGGTAGCGATGTCGGTAAAGCCGTCTTCGCTGGCCGAGTAGTGCCTGGTCTGTTCGCGGTTGATGGCGTCGAAGGTGCGCGTAATGACCGTGCCGTTGCCGTCGGTGTGGCTGCCCATGTTGCCGGCGGCGTCGTAGACGAAGCTCTCGCTGGCGCCATCCGGGTAGCGCACGCCGCTGCGGCGGTTCAGCACGTCGTAGTCGTAGCGCGTTTCGTTGTTCAGCGCGTCGAGGTACGAGACGTGGTTGTCGGCCTTGTCGTAGCCGTAGGTGTGCGTGCCGGCGGCGTCGCTGACCGTTTTCAGGCGGTTGGCGGCGTCGTACGTCGACGTCGCGGCATTGCCCAGCGGGTGCACNTCTCGCTGGCGCCATCCGGGTAGCGCACGCCGGTGCGGCGGTTCAGCACGTCGTAGTCGTAGCGCGTTTCGTTGTTCAGCGCGTCGAGGTACGAGACGTGGTTGTCGGCCTTGTCGTAGCCGTAGGTGTGCGTGCCGGCGGCGTCGCTGACCGTTTTCAGGCGGTTGGCGGCGTCGTAAGTCGACGTTGCGGCATTGCCCAGCGGGTGCACGACGCGCGTGCGGTTGCCCGCGCCGTCGTATTCGTACGTCGTGGTCTGGCCCAGGGCGTTGGTGACCGAAGTCAGGCGGCGGCGGGCGTCATGCGTGTTGACGGTCTGGCGGCCCTCGGGGTCGATGACTTTCGCCACGTCGCCCACGCTATCCAGTTCGAACCTGGTGATCGCCGCCAGCAGGCGGTTCTCGGACGTGCGCAGGTTGCGGCGGTCGTAGCTGTAGGACCCGTTCTGCTGTTCAATAGAGGCTCATGGCCTCCGGCAGCCCGCGAAATCAACGTTTCGTGGGCTGCAAATGAAACGAATTTTTAAAGATCGATTGCCACTTTACGTCGGCAGAACGTTTGCATGGGCGGGCGGGCAGAATTCTACTTGATTGATGCTGCCGCGTGGAGATACCGCCTGCCGTTAAAGGCGAAAACTGCATTTATGATGTTCACTTTCGATGACCAGTTCATGCGGAAAAATCTGCACAAACAACTATAGCAAATGAATTTTCTGCTTCAGTACTACATCTACTTCATGGACTGGTGGAGCAAGCATCTGCGGCAAGTGCTGCGCAAGCAAGCTTTGTTAGCCGATTTCGCACGAGCGGCGCAGCCACCAAACTTGCGAGTTCGCCCTGCACCACCGCGCCAAACGCGGCGCAACCGCAAGCCCGACTGGGCGGTCGAACTGGTGCTGGCGTTGCATCGGCACGGCCTGAGCATCCGTCAGATCAAGGCCCAGTTTGATCGGCAGGGCGCAGCCCTTGGCCAGTCGATCAGCCTAGGCACCATTTGCGACTGGCTGCGGCGCTACGCCTCGAACATGCGCGCTGTCCAGCAGCGCACCAAACACCGGCAGCCGAAACATATTCCAGCCAACAAAGAATGGGGTGTGGATGCTACCGGCAAACAAGACGTGGCAGGTAATGTGCACTTCATCTTTGGCATCATCGACTGCGGCACGCGCCTTTGCATTCATCTTTCCCGCACAGCGGGCCAGACATCGAAGGCGCTACTGAAAGAACTGCGTGCAGCCGTTGCCATTTACGGTAAGCCCCAGCGGATTTGCACCGACAACGCACCGGTCTTCCACAGCAAGGAATTCGCGCAAGGACTACGCGCGCTCGGCATCAAGCATCGCTTTATCGGGCGTGGCAAGCCCTGGCAAAACGGGCGCATCGAGCGCTTGTTCCTGACCTTGAAGCAGAAGCTGAACTTGCTGGTGCCTGAACGCCCGCAGGACCTGGACTCGCTGCTTGCCACATTCAGGAAGTGGTACAACGAGATTCGGCCGCATCAGCATTTGTTTGGCTGGACACCGATGGAGGCCTGGCGCGGAATCAATCCTTATCTGAACTCACCGAAAGCGTTCGTTCCTTTCCAGGGCTGGAACGGGCTATTGAAAGGATTCGTGCCGCTGCATTAGCCAGCAACCGAGTGGCGGTCTGTTGAACATGGCGAACGACAGGTGTTCAGGCTCGCGCTCGCCCACCATCCAGGAACTGCTGAAATACTAGGCACATTAATTCGAGCGATCGTACAATTTGCTGAAAAAAACGGCTCAATGGTCAGCGAGTTGTGCATTGTGGGGCCGCTTTTGGTTTGAAAAAAGTTGCCCGCAGCCCCTACCCCAAGTTCAACTGAACACTGAACGGGGCAACTGAACGGGGCAGCAGGGGCAGGGGCAGCTATTACTCCAGAAAAGCGCGCATATCATCTTCAAGAAACGAAGCAAAATCTTTTGCGCGATAACGTGAGTAAGATTTTGACGGACAGTCCCAGACAATCACGCGACATTCCCCATTGTTGCGTTCGGATGTGTCAATGCAAACAAATTCATCACCATCGTGATCACATACAACAATCATATGATTCGGCAAATTACACGAAAGGCGGGCTCGTCCTGTTTCTCGCACAATGTTTTGCATCGTTGCGCCTAATCCCAAATACTCGTTAGGACCAAACGACACCCATCCCCAACGTTTCAAATAGTCGGTAAATGATTCAGGAAATTTGAGCCCAAGCGTTTCCTCGGCGTTTCTTATTTCCTGATCCGGCTGAGGAGTTCCAACATCGGCGAGATCGGCATTCGCAGCGATCAATTGTTCTACGAAATCAAGCATCACTTAAAGCCCTTTGCCCGTTCTGTCCAGTACCAATAACGGAAATTATTAAAAGCCTTCTCCGCGTCTGTCGTCTTCCCATCCACCGAGTACCTGAAACTCTTGCCCGGTTCAGTAAGGCCATGCAATATTTTCGTGTTGTCCGAATGTAGTTTCCCACCTACCTCTGCCAAAGCACCCGGTTCATCTTGAGTAAGATGATGAAGGTTTACTTTCTCTCCATCGTAGCCAATCGGAGGCCTGCCTTTCTTCATTCGCTGAATATTGGTCATTCCATCCACACTGTGATAAGGGTCAAATAGATCATTTCTGGAATAGACTTTTCTATACCCGACTCGGTCGACTCCAACGACGCGAGGCTCTTCCCAGTACTTCAGTCGGCGCGTTGTAGCCACTTCAGCGGCAGGACGTCCGCCTTCGGCATCCCAAGTCTCGATGCAGTCAACATTATGCACCCAAGCTCTCAAGTGACCGACAAAATATGAATGGAAGTCATCTACAGTTAGGTTGTATGTTTCCGGAGATCGATGCAGGTCGACCAATGAAACCACATCGAGTCCAGTTCCATCGTTTGACTGGACAAGCATACCCAGCTTCAGTTTCCCACTCTCGACCCATCCTGACGCCTCGGAGCCTTCAATAAAGCGGCCCTTGTTTAACACCCAGAATGGATGGTTATCGGTCACAGTCAACGTTTCTGACTCACCGGTCGCGCTACGCAATGTCAGATCAAACACGCCCTTGTTTTGCGTGAGTATCAGTTTTAGGACTGGCTTATATGCGAGCTCGCCAGTCACATCGCTCTTCGAAAGTACTAGATCGCCCTCGCGAACATCTTCAATGGATTTGAATCCACCCTGAACGGATACTAGCGTGCCAGCAACAAAGCAAGACTTGCATGGACTGCGCCGCGGACTGCCTTCTGCGGCTTGGCGGGGCATTGCGGCATGCTCAGCCTCTTTCGCCGCCAACCGCTGTTCTGCTTTAAGGGCTTGTTGTTCAATGCGACGCTCTTTTGCACCCTTATTGATAAGACGCAAGCCGTCCTTAGCGCCTTCCAAAACGAATTTCCCGCCAGCTTTAGCCACTCGAGCGCCATATTTTGCTGCCATTCCACCCGCGAAGCTATATCGGTCAGGTCCAGCAGCTTCGAGAATTGCTCCACCAATCTCACCAAACTCCACGCCGATTCGATTCATTTTTCGGCTTTGGATTTGGCCTGGCGTCATTGTCTCTACATCTATGCCGCCTTCCGAGCTCTCTTTCGTCAGGTCGGAATCGATAGTGCTGTCGCGCTGAACCTCGTCGAAGTTATTTCCGACAGAATCCCTGAACCGCTTAGATCCCTTGGCACGCTCCTCCCTATCATAGACATCACGATGGGCAGTACGCTGTTGCTTCGCTTCAGCGCTCATGCAGTCGTCGGGATTCTGCGAGAAGCAGTTTGGCCTCGTGTTTTGGTACCCGTTCAGGTCCACATAAACCGTCGGATTAGCATACGCGTACAGGTAATGATGCAGCGAAAGCGGCGTGTTCCAGTCGCCTTCATACGGGTCTTGCGTAATGAAGCGGCCTAGCTGCGGGTCGTAGTAACGCGCCTGGAAGTACACCAGGCCGGTCTCCGCATCCATCTGGTGGCCGGTGTAGCCGAACTTGTTGGCGCTCTGGCCGGTCGCCNTGCGGGTCGTAGTAACGCGCCTGGAAGTACACCAGGCCGGTCTCCGCATCCATCTGGTGGCCGGTGTAGCCGAACTTGTTGGCGCTCTGGCCGGTCGCCTCGGTGATGTTGCCGAAGGCGTCGTAAACAATCTCGCTCTTCAGCTTGCCGCTGCCATCGGTGGTGGCGACGATCGAGCCCAGCGCGTCGCGATGCAACGCCTGGCTGCCGTCGTCGCGGTGCCACATGCCGACCGGGTGGCGGCCGTCGTTGTCGTAGCGGGCGATGACTTCGCCGCCGCTGTCGCGGTCCTGGAAGGCATTGCGGCCATCCCACAGGGTGCGCAGCTTGACCGGTGGTGCRCCCGGCTGCAGCGGGTCCTTGGCTTCCTTCTCGATGCGCAGGCCAAGGTGGTCGTTGCTGTAGCGGCCCAGCRTGGTGCCGTTGCGCGCTACCGAGATCAGGTTGTCGTTGCCGTTGTAGCGGTAGATGGTGCTGTCGCTGCCCTGCTTCTTCTCGGTCAGGTTGCCTTCGCCGTCGTAGTTCAGCGTGGTGATCACGCCNCGCCTGGCTGCCGTCGTCGCGGTGCCACATGCCGACCGGGTGGCGGCCGTCGTTGTCGTARCGGGCGATGACTTCGCCGCCGCTGTCGCGGTCCTGGAATGCATTGCGGCCATCCCACAGGGTGCGCAGCTTGACCGGKGGTGCGCCCGGCTGCARCGGGTCCTTGGCTTCCTTCTCGATGCGCAGGCCAAGGTGGTCGTTGCTGTAGCGGCCCAGCATGGTGCCGTTGCGTGCGACCGAGATCAGSTTGTCGTTGCCGTTGTAGCGGTAGATGGTGCTRTCGCTGCCCTGCTTCTTCTCGGTCAGGTTGCCTTCGCCGTCGTAGTTCAGCGTGGTGATCACGCCGCTGCCRTCGTCGATGGTCTTSAGCTCGTTGCGKGAGCCGTAGGTCGAGGTGCGCTTGSTYACCGTTGGCGCGCYGCCGTTTGCCGTGGTGGTCACGGTTTCSGTCAGGCGGTTGGCCATGGCGTCCAGGCCGAAGTCGGTGGCAACCGACTTGGCAGCGCTGGTGGTCACGGTACGGGTCAGGCGGTCGGCGCCGTCGTAGTCGTAGCTSGTGACCTGGGCGCCGGCGACGCGGTTGATGGTCTCCTTCTTGCGGTTGCCGTTGCTGTCGTACTCGTAATCGGTACGCGACAGGTTGCTGCCGCCTTTCTGGTGCAGCACGCTGCTGACGCGGCCGGCCTTGTCGTA
>NZ_LMIC01000038.1:0-3214 GCF_001428585.1 Duganella sp. Root198D2
GGCGTGATCACCACGCTGAACTACGACGGCGAAGGCAACCTGACCGAGAAGAAGCAGGGCAGCGATAGCACCATCTACCGCTACAACGGCAACGACAAGCTGATCTCGGTAGCGCGCAACGGCACCACGCTGGGCCGCTACAGCAACGACCACCTCGGCCTGCGCATCGAGAAGGAAGCCAAGGACCCGCTGCAACCAGGCGCACCACCGGTCAAGCTGCGCACCCTGTGGGACGGCCGCAATGCCTTCCAGGACCGTGACAGCGGCGGCGAAGTCATCGCCCGCTACGACAACGACGGCCGCCACCCTGTCGGCATGTGGCACCGCGACGACGGCAGCCAGGCGCTGCATCGCGACGCGCTGGGCTCGATTGTTGCCACCACCGACGGCAGCGGCAAGCTGAAGAGCGAAATCGTTTACGACGCCTTCGGCAACATCACCGAAGCGACCGGCCAGAGCGCCAACAAGTTTGGCTACACCGGCCACCAGATGGATGCGGAGACGGGGCTGGTGTACTTCCAGGCGCGTTATTATGACCCGCAGCTGGGGCGATTCATCACGCAAGACCCTTATGAAGGTGATTGGAACACTCCGCTGTCGCTGCATCACTACTTATATGCGTACGCCAACCCAGGGCGCTTTGTCGATCTTAACGGATACGACGCCGTGGATACGTTAAACGGTATTGCCAATTCGGTCGTGAACTTCTTCTTGGGTGGCGATGCCGATATGGTTTCGGACTATACGCAACTGCAAGCCTGGCAAGCGGCAAATCCGAATCGGACCTGGAACTCGGGAACGGCCGAAAGGGTATATCAGGTTGATCTCCGCAATTGGAGCTTTAAGAAAGAAATTGTTACCGGGAAGACGACGACTGAGAAGCTGAAAAATACTCTTACCCTTGGGATACCTGCACTCGGAGAGAATATTGGTAACTTCGCTGGGGCGGCAGGCGTTGCATTGGATAACGATGCGAATCCGGCCATCCTCCGTCAGGCTCATTACGATTTGGGCAGCAACGGCGTGGGCGTCGGTATTGCTGTCGCACAGGTAGGATTGTCAAAACGATCTGCCGCAGCTGGCGGCCAAACACGAGTACCGTCGGCTAATGCTCCGGTCGCCAAAGCACCAGGTAGTGCAGGAGTGGCATCAGCCGCAGAAGGTACCGTGGTTACCGTGGCAGAGGCACGAAGCGGCGGGGGAGTGCGCGCCGCAAGAAAGCCGAACGAAAAAGCTGGCACTGAGCAACAATCCGCAGAGGTAAGGCGCGTCAATTGCGATACATGTTTCGTTGCAGGGACCTTGGTTGCTGTAGACGGCGGGTTTAAGGCGATTGAAGACGTACGCATCGGCGATCTAGTTCTTTCCAAGAGTGAGGAAACTGGTGAAATCACATACAAGCCAGTGACCGATCTGATCTTGACCCGAAATAAGGGGGTATTTGATCTAACTATCCGCACACCAGAAGGTGGCGTAGAAGTACTGTCCGTAACAGACAACCATCCATTCTGGGTACTGAACAAGGGTAGCTTCATTAGCGGTTTGGAAGAGGCAGGATGGGTGGAGAGCGGCAATCTGAAGCCTGGTATGCGGGTTCAGACGGGTGCTGGAGACGGGCTGCTGGTGGAGTCGCTTGTTAGCACAGGGCAGTCGCCAGACACGTATAATTTGACGGTCTCAGAGTTCCACTCTTATTTTGTAGGGAAAAATCGGATCTGGGTACACAATGTCAAGTGTGGAGAGCTTGGCGAATCAGCTACTTATAGGGATGCAAAAGGCAGACTGAGGGATGCACGAACAAAGCAATATGCCCCGGATCCCGAATCCGCTGCCTCTCGCGGGGAGTTGACGCCGGTCCAGCAACTTCGTAGACAGCAACAACCTGAATTCGATGGGCGGCGAGCAGCGACGCTGGAGCGAGACAAGCTTTGTGTCTACTGCCAGAAAAAGAAGGCGACTGAACAGGATCACTTCAATTCAGTTCAGGAAGTATATGGACGCGTTGCGGCGGGGGAGATGACTATGGAAGAAGCCGCTAGATTCTTGGCATCGCCGGAAAACTTGGTGGGGGCATGTGGCGGTCTGGCCGGGTGCAATCCATCGAAAGGAGGTAAGCGAGCTACCTTATTGGAGACAGACAAGATGCATTGGCGGGCGGTTGACCCAACTCCAGAGATGAAGGCTCGTATTGAAGCATTGGATAGTGAAAGAATTCGGAAATAATAAATGACACCAAATGAAAAACAAACGCTGGCTTTTGTAATAAATGAGCTTAAGCCAGTTCAAAAGATCAACTCTTTGGAATTTGACTTGGACGAGCGTGCCGGCGGATACCTCGTTGCGCACTGTCAAATGGAGTTCGATACAGGTGATCCGGTCTATGCAGTGTTCACACTGGGACGGTTTTCTAATCACATCTTTTTGACGATCACGAATGGTGATCCAGTTCGCCTAGCCAATGTACTAGCTGGAGTGGAAAGATACGATTCGTCGAATAAGCAGTTGGGATTCGGCCATACGATGCGTATGGAAAATAAGTACTTGGACGAGAACAACAAATCGGCGCTACTATTCCTTCGGCCCAGACTGCTTCCTTTTCTTGATAATTTTCAGGATTGCTCGGACGTCGGTGGTCGGCATCTTGAATTCTTCTTGGTCGTTTTTCTTAATGAAGATGAGTACACACACAAATTGTCTAATGGCTTAGATGCGCTGTATGACAAATTTCAAGCTGAAAAGAAGAACCTTTTTGCCATTGGCTAATAACCTTGCCAGCCTCGAGTGCCCCGTTCAGTTGCCTGCCCCGTTCAGTGTTCAGTTGAAATTGGGGTAGGGGGCTGCGGCACGCTTTTTTCAAACCCAAAGCGGGCCGTCGGACACAACTCGTTGACCGTCGAGCCGCTTTAATCAGCAAACTGTCTGCCCGCCCGAGTCAATGTGCCTGCAATTTCAGCAATTCCAGGCCAGCAGGCGAGCACGAGCCTGAACACCTGTCGTTCACCATGTTCAATAGACCGCCACTTGGTTGCTGGCTAATGCAGCGGCACGAATCCTTTCAGAAGCCCGTTCCAGCCCTGGTATGGAACGAACGCTTTCGGCGGGTTCAGATAAGGATTGATGCCGCGCCAGGCCTCCATCGGTGTCCAGCCAAACAGATGCTGATGCGGCCGAATCTCGTTGTACCACTTCCTGAACGTGGCAAGCAGCGAGTCCA
>NZ_LMIC01000039.1:0-3191 GCF_001428585.1 Duganella sp. Root198D2
CAACCAGTTTGCCATTCTGTTTGGGGAACGCTTCACCAACGCGATTAACTAACTACGAACCGCGACCCCGGCACACAAAATTCCTGACAGGTCCGGAATCTCAGCTGGCAAAGGTAGTCGAACGCATCCTCGCACAACCTGGACGCAAGTCAGACTCTCACCTGGTTACACTTCCATCTGGTGATCCGTTAAAGCAATGGAACCTCCGCTTGCGCTTTGATACAGCACGAAATGCTGCAGCTGATCGTGCAGTTGAAATGGGGAAGAAGGCACTGGCGGCGCGCATCAAAAAATTCCAGTTCCGCGATATCCGCGCGAAATCCGCCAGTGAGATCGCCGACATCAAAGCTGCCAGCGAGCTACTGGGGCATACGGAAGGTGACATAACTGATCGGGTTTATCGCCGGGTCGGCCAAGCTGTTAAGCCAACAAGATAGCAGCCGGGCCACAAGCGCGATACGCAAAGCACAAACGCACGTCGATCAGGGCCGATAGACCGGAATTCTCACGCGCCAGTTCTTGACTGGCGCGTTCTTTAAAGTCTTAGTGCAGCTAACGACGACTTGTGGTTCTTCGCCTGGCTCGGTTGCCTGCCAGTTGGCAACCAGCGGAACAGCACACTCCCAGACTACAACCCGAATGTCTGGATTACCGACTTCCCATTGAGTCTTCCTCGTTGAATTTTCGCGGCGGATGAATTCCTTCGCCGCTTCCCTGATCTCGTAGAGGCCGTGCCTATTTCCCCGCGTCCGATATTCGAGCAGAGGGTCTTCAGCGACATCATGGGCAGAGCAGCTCACAGACGTGGCAACCGCACAAAGCAGGAGCCCAACTACCTTATTCAATTGTAACGATGCCCACATACTTACCTTCCTTATCGCTTCGATTTGAGATGAGATAGCGATATACGTCATTCCATTTGGTCAGATCATATATGGTGACGCATCCCTCAGATAGATTTCCAACGTGGACAAAATTACTGTTAGCTGTCGCTGCGTACTCGATAGGAAACCACACAGTGTGATACTTAAGGTCTGGATTGCCTCCAGGGTATGTCACATAAAATTCGGTACTATCCGGGTTGTGCGCATGCTGCGGGGCTAAAATTTTGTATGTCCCCTTCGGTAAAGGCTTTGATTGCTTCCATGTGTGGAAACCAGGCCCTGGTGCCGTTTCCCAGAACTTCACATCCGAGTCAAGTGAGATCATTGAAGTCTGGCCATTGAATGAAAGCGTCCCAACAAGTTGGTTATGCGTGTCATTCCGGGGTTTCGAATACAAACGTTCACGCCCTTTCATCTTTGCGACTAGCTTTGCGCCAGAGCCACGAGTCGCGGCAACCAAACATTTCGCTGCATTCTCGCTCTTGAGGCTTGCCGTTTCCCGCTTGTACTCACCTTCGAGAATTATAAAGTGAGTGCGACTACCCTCCTTGATCACCGAGACCTTCACGAATTCCGGAAGGAAGGCCATTTGACCCGATGACTCCAATTGGACCTTCAGCCATCCAGACATGTCCGGGGACTTCGTGTACTTCGTCGTGACGACCGCTTGATGAACGCTATTTGCAGCGGTGTTGGTACGTGCTCGCGCGATAACCTGATTCATGAGTCAATGTGCCCTAAACAAACCTCGATATATTCCGCGCCTTCGGTGCGGTAGCGTCCCGTACGCCCTTCCTCATCGGTGACCCCGTGAATCCGCTGGCCTGACGGCAGAAAGATGGTGTAAGGCACGCCCGCCAACATCAGGTCATCTTCGTCCTTGAGTTGGAATTGTTCGTCATATAGCGTGGCATCGTCAGCGACTTCGGCCGACTGCGAAATCGTTGGGTGCTGCCCTGGAGCCAGTGAGGTAATTGGCCCAGCAGCCGCCGTCTCATCACTTGGCCGCTTTGATGCCGGCGAAGCTTCATTTGGAGAACCGGATGAGGCCCGACCGCCCCATTCGACGGTATCGGTGAATTGGCTAGCGATAAGCACTGCGCCGCACGAAGTTTTCATTCCAGCAAGCGCAACGCCCTTGCCAAAGAATGTCGTGGTTGGCACACCCTCAATGATCGGGAAATCGCCCTTGCATTTAGGGCAGTGGACCTTGTGGCCAATGTAGGCTATTGGCTTCCCCATGCAAATGTCAGTCTGCGACCCTTCCAAGACTGTCCCATTGTGGCTCGTAGTGTCCCCAAGCCGAATTATTTCTCCAGCCATGTAATACCCTTGAATCAGTGAATCCAAGATTGTATTTCTGACCATTTCTTGATGTCGCACTGTTGAGCTACCGCACGACAGCTTTCGCATTTGGGGCCAGCGGCTGCATGCCTTGATCGCATAAAATCATTTCCGCATCTCGGCCACGACGTATCCAAAATCAAAGAGTTACGTAGCGCATTTTTGGGTCCCACGCGGAAACGAATTTGCGCTAAGATGCTGATCTTTCAGAAGAAGTGCTGAGACTTGAAAACTGCCGACGGTTAATCCCGTTCGTGAGTTCGAATCTCACCGCTCCGCCAATAAGAAATTCCAGGATGTTCCAGAACGTCCCAAGAGCCGCGATCCTCCCAGTGAGTTCGCGGTTTTTTTGCCCCCCAAAACGTCCGAGGCAATCCCTTTACATCCCAGTTTTTTTCGAAATTCACCGCACCGCCAAAGATTAAATTCACGCCCAGCGTTCAACGGCGCAGTCATGCACTCAGGCCAGCGACACGTGGCACCCTACCTGGTCGAGCGCTTTATTCCCCAATCCACATGCTTTATCGGTAGGCCATGTGAGGGGGCTCATCACCATCCCCCAGTTATACACATTTCCTCCACCGTCGCGGTAGACCCAATGCACCAATTCGTTTTTGCTGTTCATGATCCCCAGGATGCCTTGTCCACCCGGATCGGCGTTGCTGGTGAGAGTTGCCGTCGGTATACCGCATATCACCTGTACGTACAGTGTCAATGCTTCCGGCGTCATCGCGCATTGGAACTCATTGCTGCGGTCGATGAAAATCTGGGCGCGCACTGCCCGATCGGCAGCGCTGAGAAATCCCTCAACTCCTAGCTTCATCAGATCCGAATTGAGTTCCTTATTCGTAAGCGTCAAAGCAGCGCCGTCTTGAGCGCCACGCTGCTTTAACCGATGATGTTCCCAACACCGCTGGGAAGCGGAGTTTAAACGCCGGAGAATTTATCGGCGTAGTTCCAGGG
>NZ_LMIC01000040.1:0-2959 GCF_001428585.1 Duganella sp. Root198D2
CCCTGGAACTACGCCGATAAATTCTCCGGCGTTTAAACTCCGCTTCCCAGCGGTGTTGGGAACATCATCGGTTAAAGCAGCGTGGCGCTCAAGACGGCGCTGCTTTGACGCTTACCTTTATCCAGCCAGGACAGCCGCAACAGAACGCCTATATTGAGCGCTATAACCGCACCGTGCGCTATGACTGGCTTGCACAGCACCTGTTTGAATCGTTGGACGAGATCCAAGACTTTGCTACTGGCTGGCTCTGGACTTACAATCACGAGCGGCCCAACATGGGCCTGGGCGGCATCACACCAAAACAGAAGCTCGCTCTCGCTGCCTAACCCCTACTTCTGGCGTGCATCAAAAATGGGGGGATTACCGATCACTCTGGACATACCGCCCCGTCTGCGGATCGTAGTCCCGATAGTAGTTGTAGTGCAGACTGCTCTCGACCCGCGTCAGCCATTACTATCGACTTTGAACGCCAGAAGGCGGCAGTTTTTCCGTTTGGTTGAGTCGGCGTTCTCGAGTCGCACGAATTGCTTCTTTAGCACGCGTTGCTTCGCGTGGATTAATCTTTTCGATCTCGATAAGAATTTGGTCGACCTCAGCCATAACGTCGCGGTCGTCGCTATCCATTAACAAACCAATTAATTCCAACTTTGCATTGACGTCCACGCATTGGCGACCGAGGCGATACCAGTAGATTGCCTCATCCGTTCGAAAACTAATGTTGAGATGGAATCTGGCTAGCTTATTTGCAGCCTCACAGCTACCAGACCGAGCTGCACTTTGATATTTTTTTATTTCATCCTTGCGCAGAAGATACGCAGCAGATGGACTCACTGCTCTCTTTTCGCTTTTTTCAATAATCTGAAAGACAAAAATTAAAAATAGGATGAATCCCAAAGCCAATAGTGACTTTTTCATCTTTTGACACTCATCGGAGAAAATGATTTCCAGGGGCCAATAGTACCTGACGGAGGACCACTAGGATATGGACCAGATCCCCGCATTCCGTTTGCGTCGTACCAGACGAAGTCCGTTGGTGCGGTGACGTCTACCCCTAGATAGTTTGCGAGCTGCTGTGCGAAGTTGGGCTTCCCATCAGGACGCGGTCTGCCGGTATTGCAAGATCCTAATATGATTGGTCGTCCTTTCCATCTCGGGTCTTTGCGAATGATCTCTGCGAGCTGCCATGGGTAGATGATCTTAACGCCATCTCGACGATCTTCCATGTTAATGAAATTGCCGTGACCGCCAACAGCGTATGCCCAACTAGGATTCCACGCATCGGCGCCTGCTCGGGTCTGGCTGTCATGGGGATTGTCTGGATCGAAAAAATTTTGCTCCGCGAGCCCAAGCGGATCGATGCGAGATATTGGATCCCCGCTCACGTAACTAAAAGTATTTATTCCACCTTTGAGACCAATAGGATCGCTTTCAACATATCGCCCCAGCGATGGATCGTAGTCGCGAGAATAGTTGTAGAGTGTTGGCCCTGACGCGAGTTCGTCGTAAGTTGGCGAATTTCCCTAAACGAATCAAAAGCTTGCGTAACGCGCGCGGGCGAATTTCCCCTTTATTCGAAAATTTTTTCCAGACACGATTTTGCAGCCGCACGGTAGCACGCGTAAGAGGCAGGGAAATTCAATCTTCGGCGCTGGCTGCCAGATCGGCCAAGAGGCCGCTGGCGGTGACTGGCACCCCTGAACGGCATGGTCATCAAATACCAAACCGACCAAATGATGGGGAACTTGAATTGCTGACGCTGCGAATGGTTTTTCCATTAGCCGCTAAAAAGAAGCCGCCCCCATAACCCGCGCGTGAAGCAACGGCTTAGGAAGACGGATTTTTTATTAAGGAGGGAACACGGGCTTCGCTAGGTCCTAGATCCTTTTACCTTGCTGGATTAGAAGCATCAGCTCATCCCGCCACAATGCTTTCCCAGGTGTGGATGGCGTACTAATGAACTCTTTAAAGCCAGGGGAGAGCATTCCACAAGCCTGCAGCGCGTCATCAATTCGATTCACGTTTAGTAGCGCGACGGCAAGATGAAAATATGCGCTCTCGTTGAAGTACTCGACTTTGAAATCAATCACCTGATAGAGATCCGCCAATGCGAGTTCATACGCACCACGTTCAATTTGCCATCTAGCTCTGCGGAAGTATGCAGTTGGTGAAGCAGGTCTGAGCACGATCAGTTTTCCCAAGTCGCGAAGAGCTTCTTCGAAACGACCAAGTGCATGTAAATTGCAGCTACGCTCACTGTAGGCAGCGTAGCAATCAGCTTCCTGTGCAATTACGTCGCAGCATATATCAATGGCTTCTTGAAACCGCTCTTCCTTAGAAAGCTGGTCAGCTTTTTTCAATGCTACATCCACATTTATCTTTTCATCACCCATGAGAATGATCCTTTCCTTATTCGATGGGATTTCCGCCGCAGTCCTCTGTAACCTGCCCGGCGACACACTGATTCCAATTCATTCCACCGGCCCCTTTTCCATTCTTATCAGGGAGATAGCCGCTGTCGTACAAGCGATCACAGAACTTCCTTGCATCATCCCATTGCTTCTTACATTCCTCCGGAGTCGGCTTCGCTGGCGAACAGATATCCTTCACTTTCTGAGCGAACCAATTCGTCGCCCTGGTAAGACGAAGTGCAAGATCGCGCTGCGCTTCGGCAGATGGATTGGGCAAACCGATAGGTGCTTTGGGAGCAGGAGATTCTCCTGGATAACCTTGTTGCAATCCAAGCGGATCAACGTATGAAAGCGAATTACCTTTGACATAGCCATATGTATTGATTCCGCCTCGCAGCCCAATCGGATCACTTTGCAGATACCGGCCGATTTGCGGGTCGTAATCCCGGAAGTAGTTGTAATGTATTGGCCTTGACGCGAGTTCGTCGTAGACGCAGCAATTTCCCTATACGCTTCAACGACTTGCGCGCGCCCGCGCCGATATTCCTCCT
>NZ_LMIC01000041.1:0-2649 GCF_001428585.1 Duganella sp. Root198D2
CCGACGTGCCCTAACAGCCAGATCGATTCGTTGCTGCCATTCCCGAACTCTACGCAGTCTTAATCGAGCTGCCTAGGTGGCAGCGTTGGACGCTTACGCCCTTCCGATCTACTGCGCTACCAGTTCGAGACCGTGTCGCGCATGTCGGAGCATGAACAGGAAATGGTGCGTGAATTGCTCGACGCCGTCATCGTCAAGAACCAGGTCGCCGGTGCGCTCGAACGCGTCAACAAACCGGCAGCTAAGGAGAAGAAGCCCGGGCGCGAGCAGCGCAAGGCTTGAGGTCGGCGGGCCGACCCAGTACAACGCACAGCGGCAAAGGACGATGAGGTCTTTTCTTAGCCGCAAATAAACAAAGCCGCCCCGAACCCGCGCATGACGCAGCGGGTTGGGGACGGCTTTTTTTAAAGTTAAAGGGAGCTACTCGTCACTCCACCATACAGTACGGTCGTGCTCGTGTCGCAATGGCAGACTTGACCCTCTTGTTCCTGCTGTCAATATCCTCAGAACACCCAACTATTTCAATTGATTCAAAAAATCAAGTTGTTTGTTCAGTGTTCGCACACACGCCTGATTTCCCGATTCAATAATTCTAACTTCATTCTCTCGAATCTCTTTATCTAGCTTCGAAAGTATTTCGATATTCAACACTGCCTGATAAGCAAATGACATCACCTCTAGCGCATCATTTTTATTAAAAAAGTTACAATTATTTATTAAATGAAGCAAACCCATAAAAACATCCCACACTCCTGTTGGCAATGGCCCATCGACAAATTCATTCAATTCTTTTGAATAAGTCTCTAGATCACTAGCGCCACTCTTGAGGCCCTTCAAACTCGACTCAACTAAATATTGTTGATTTCCGTCCAGTGCCCTTTCGAAATAGGATCCATATTCATTCAAAACGTCTTCTAAGCACACTAACGCTAGCCCCACGCGTTGCTTCGAATTGAACTTTTCCAACTCATGCTCATGCTCCTTCCAGACAATATCCCAATGCAACATATTCTACTCACCTTTCCTTGGCCCAATCAATGTAACTCCAGGTGTCGCATCAATCCTTCCTCCACAGTCTTGCCGGCCAGGACCACATGCAGGACGAGAAGGCGCGATCCGTGCCGCCTTTTCAAGTCCAATCTTCCCATTATTTTCCGCCCAATTCAACAGAATTTGTTCCGCATCAGTTTGATTAGGTCCGGTGTTTTCTTTTCCAAAAATGCGGGTGTAGCCCAATTCATCAGCTTTATCTCGCATCGCCTTACTCGTCCTGTTATTACTAACGGAGTAAACCAGCTCCCCGTCAAATTCGCCAGTTGCGACTGTAGCACCATTGCGTGCCCTCTCGCCTTTCAACATGCTGTGAATTTCCTTTGCATCCACAGCTAATTGTTTAGATGACTTAGAAACGTCAGGAATGCCATTTTCCCTTTTCATCGAACTAGTCACTGGCTGAGCCGAACGCGAGGCAGTTGCCTTTGTTGCAGCAACTTCCAATTGTTTCCCTTCGACAGTCAAACGTGCGTTTTGTGGCGCGTTCGCCATTGCCGGCGCTGACGGTGCCATTACAGTGGCTGTTCGCGACTCCAATTCAGCGATTTTCTCCGCTGCTTGGATCTCTGCCTTTGCTGCCTGAGCCGTGCGTGTTGCTGCGTCTCGGCCAGCACTCGTGATGCCGGGCATTGGAGCACCGCTTGCTACACCTCCTGCAACCGCAGCGCCTTCAACAGCCAATACAGTTGCCTCAATCGGATGGACTACCGCTGCTCCTATAACGCCATGCGCTCTAACAGCATTAGCTATGCCAACCAAAGCCCTCCCAGTAGCCATCGCAACAGCGCCCACTTCTGCAGCGACTGGCACAACCAAAGGCCCCAATGCCATCGCGGCCACCACCGCCACCGCAGGTTTTTGTAGCGGCGCGTAAATAGCACCGCGACCATTCTCCATATCGTTGCGATGCTGTTCAACAAACCGATCCGTGGCCTCGTACCCATTCAAGTCGACATACACGGTTGGATTGCCATACGCATAGAGATAGTGATGCAGCGACAGCGGAGTCTTCCAGTCGCCCTCATATGGGTCTTGCGTAATGAAGCGCCCCAGTTGCGGGTCGTAATAACGCGCCTGGAAGTACACCAGGCCCGTCTCCGCATCCATCTGGTGGCCGGTGTAGCCAAACTTGTTGGCGCTCTGGCCGGTCGCTTCGGTGATGTTGCCGAAGGCGTCGTAAACAATTTCGCTCTTCAGCTTGCCGGTGCCGTCGGTGGTGGCGACGATCGAACCCAGCGCATCGCGGTGCAATGCCTGGCTGCCGTCGTCGCGGTGCCACATGCCGACCGGGTGGCGGCCGTCGTTGTCGTAACGGGCGATGACTTCGCCGCCGCTGTCGCGGTCCTGGAATGCATTGCGGCCATCCCACAGGGTGCGCAGCTTGACCGGTGGTGCGCCCGGCTGCAGCGGGTCCTTGGCTTCCTTCTCGATGCGCAGGCCAAGGTGGTCGTTGCTGTAGCGGCCCAGCGTGGTGCCGTTGCGCGCTACCGAGATCAGGTTGTCGTTGCCGTTGTAGCGGTAGATGGTGCTATCGCTGCCCTGCTTCTTCTCGGTCAGGTTGCCTTCGCCGTCGTAGTTCAGCGTGGTGATCACGCC
>NZ_LMIC01000042.1:0-2385 GCF_001428585.1 Duganella sp. Root198D2
GGCGACCGGCCAGAGCGCCAACAAGTTCGGCTACACCGGCCACCAGATGGATGCGGAGACCGGCCTGGTGTACTTCCAGGCGCGTTACTACGACCCGCAACTGGGGCGCTTCATTACGCAAGACCCGTATGAGGGCGACTGGAACACGCCGCTGTCGCTGCACCATTACCTGTACGCCTACGGCAATCCGACGGTGTATTACGACCTGAATGGGTACGAATCCATTTCGGCCACTATTGACAACTGGGCAGAGGGCTGCGGAGCATGGTCATGCGCAGGCTATGCATTTATGAAGGGAGCAGCGGCTGGCCTGACCTTCGGATTTACAACGGTGCATGACCCGGTTGCGGACCAGTATTACGAAGGCAAGATCACTCGCAAGCAATACTTCGGCCGAGGCATGGGCGGCGGTATGGCGATTGTTGGCATCAATGCTGCGAGTGTCTTCATTGGTGGAGGTGCCGGCAGTACGGTGACGACGACGCTAGGTGGCCAAGTACTGCGCAGCGCCGCCGTCGGTGGTGTGACTGCAGCGGGCACCGATGCGGCGACCCAAAGTGTCAACATCGCTGCTGGCTTGCAGGATCACTTCGATGGCAAACGTACCCTGACATCTGGTGCCATCGGCCTCGGCGTAGGGGTGCTCGCGCCAGTTGGCGTAGCAGCATCACGCACGAAGATGGGCCAAGCGGTTATCGGTGCGGTTAAAGATAAAGTTGGCCAAGTTGCGAATGCCATGCGTAAGCGTCAATCTGCCCCGCCAGCGACCAAACCGCCTGTGGCAGTGAAGGCGAGCACTGCGAACCAGAACGAAAATATCACCGTTCAAGAATCAAACGATGGAGCGGGCAGGCGAGTTGGCAAGGCAGGCCATGAAGAAGCCGGTACTTCTCAGGAGTCCGTCAAGGCCGATAAACGAGGAGAACAGAAAACGCCGGTCATTACGACGGCAGACGAGCCGGAAGTTAAGGAATTTGTCAAAGAGTTTGAAAAGAAATACCCGGGTAGACCCTATCAGTCAGGACACAAGCGAACGCACAGCGATGGTCGCGAACTGGAAATCGATTTTGAAACTGATAATGCTATCGTCGAGATCAAAGCCGGGCAAGGACAGGGGCTATCTCGTCAAGTTAAGGATAGATTGGATCCTTCGATAAACCCGAGTGGGAAAGTATGTATCGGCCTTGCTTGCGACAGGAAGGGTTTCTCTATCCACGCCAAGAAATCTGTTGAGAAGGCAGGGGGCCTTGCATCTGATAAAATGCAGGAAGTAATTGACGTGATCGCAGAATAGATCTTATGAACGACGTATTCTATTTTTCCTCTTCTGATATCGCTTTGGACAAAGTATGTAAATTACTTAGTGAGGAATTTTCATACAATCTCTACTTGACAGAAAATCAAGACGCGCTGCAAATAGACATGAGCGATTCAATGCGTTTTCAAGTACAGAAGATGAATATCAATGATGATTTTGGTGGGCCAGCAGATTTGGAAGTGATTTCACGAATTAACGCGAGAAGCTGCTTATGTGTTTCGTATCACAACGTGAATTTGCCCGAATTGAAGGTGGTTTTGAGGACACTTCTGCAGAGTTTTGGCGGTTGGGTCGGAAGTGATGCGGAGGCTTTTGAGCCGCTCTATTCTTTGGAAAATATCGATTCAATGCCGACTTAGTGCCGCTGCCCCCGTTCAACTGCCCCGTTTAGTTGCCCCGTTCAGTGTTCAGTTGAAATTGGGGTAGGGGGCGGCGGGCCACTTTTTTCAAGCCAAAAAGCGGGGCGTCGGGCACAACTCGTTGACCGTCGAGCCGCTTTAATCAGCAAACTGTCTGCCCGGCCAACTCAATGTGCCTGCTATTTCAGCAATTCCAGGCAAGCAGGCGAGCGCGAGCCTGAACACCTGTCGTTCGCCATGTTCAACGGACCACATGGTTGCTGGCTAATGCAGCGGCACGAATCCTTTGAGAATCCCGTTCCAGCCCTGGTATGGAACGAACGCTTTCGGTCGATTCAGATAAGGGTTGATGCCGCGCCATGCTTCCATCGGTGTCCAGCCGAACAAATGCTGATGCGGACGAACCTCGTTGTACCACTGCCTGAACGCGGCAAGCAAGGAGTCCAGGTCCTGAGGGCGCTCAGGCACCAGTAGGTTCAGCTTCTGCTTCAAGGTCAGGAACAAGCGCTCAATGCGTCCGTTTTGCCAGGGCTTGCCACGCTCGATAAAGCGATGTTTGATACCGAGCGCGCGTAATCCTTGCGCGAATTCCTTGCTGTGGAAGAGTATGCGTCCAGCCATTCCACCTTCACAGCGGGTTTAGGACTGAGTAGAGTTCGGGAATGGCAACAACGAATCGATCTGACTGTTGGGGCACGTCGGGAGACG
>NZ_LMIC01000043.1:0-2372 GCF_001428585.1 Duganella sp. Root198D2
GAATTGCGCCCATTTTAGCGAAACCTTGCAAATCTCAGCAGCGTTATTTGCGCATTTCACCTTTAGATTCAGGCGCCGTTTAATTGTTCAGGGCCGACTAAAGGAGAATCAGGTGGTCAATAAAGAGAGGTTTGGCATGGCGCGAACCCGGCCAGCGCAGACCGGCAGCACGACCGCGTAAACGCGCCAACAGCGGGCGAGTGTGGTGGTCTACATGGGGGCTAAAGCGCCCCCATACCCTGCAACATGACTACCTGATGCATGCGGCTGCGCTTTGGTTCGGCGCCAGCGAAGGTTTCAACTTATTGCGGAAAATTTCACTGCATTGCAGATTGTTGCCGATGGTTGCAGATGGTTGCGCCGAATTTCACGGATTTGCAGCCGGTGCGAAAAAACCATGGATGGATACGCTTTTTAACGGCTTCCGCGAAGGTCTGCGGGCGCGTTAAATGTTGAAATCGTGGTGGTTTGCGCCGTCCAAATTGCTCTACACCATACGCACCTTACAGGTGCCAAAGTAACCCTTATGGAATATGGCTTTCCGTGTAATACAAAAGATCCTTCCGTATTACAATCGGGCGTAGCGCGTTGATCGCAAACGGATTATTACGGAAAAATGTAATACAGGCGCCCACTGCCGGGCGCGCGCGCTTCCCGGCTCAGGAAAGTGACCAGATTCCGCCATCGTGGACGGCGGTAAAGTGCGCGCAATTGGCGATGGGGTGGGCCAGGTCGAAGGTGTGGAAAGCGCGCATGGCATCGGTATCGATGACCAAGGGGCGACTGGTGATGGACCAGCGCACGGCCTGCATGAACTGGCCGTGACCGAACAGCGCGACCGACGCCAGTGGCAATTCTGCGAGCCGGTCCAGTGCGGCCGACACGCGCCACATGAAGGCGGCGAACGATTCGGCGCCAGGGCCATCGACTGCCAGCGGGTCGGCCGCATCCCAATACTGTGCCACCCACGGCCTGCGCTGTTCGGCCGTCGTGTGCGCGCAGCGCGCCGGGGCCAGATACGTGAATTCCTGCACCGCCCACGTTTCCACCGGCGCGGCCGTAAAGCGTGCGCACGTCGGTGCGGCCGTTTGCTGGACGCGTAGGAAGGGCGAACATACGATCAAATCGGGCGCAGCGCTAAAGCGGTTGCCGACCTCCCGCGCCTGGTCATGGCCGCGTGGCGTGAGCGGGATCGAGGCGGGATCGGACGTGGCGGCGCCGGCATTGGCGGCACTCTCGGCGTGGCGGATAAAGCGGACGGTGAACATGCAATGCCTGGCCAGCTATCGTAGTTGTTAAAAAATACCGGTCCCGCTCTGTTCAACCACATGCAAGCAGCTTGCAACCTGATGCAACCAGGATGCACGCAAAATGCAACCGTCCGTGAAAAAAACGCCTCAAGTAGGCACGACAAATATGATTACATAACTCTGACGAGTTACGCCCTCATATTGCGCGCCAAAGGGAAATTCCCTTTGCATCCCTGCGTCCTACGGACGCTGCACCCATCAAGTTTGCAACGGACTGCGCCTCGTGACGTGGTGAGAGCTGTAGCTCTTCTTTTAAATAAAAAAAGCCGTCCCCAACCCGCTGCTTGCGCGTGGGTTCAGGGTACGGCTTTTTTTTTAGCTGCTAAGAAAGAGCGCTAGGCGTTGGCCTGAGCCAGCACCGTTTCCAGCATTTCCATCACAAAGCGCTGTTTCTGCTTGGGCAGCTCGCTGATGCGCTCGATGCTGCGCTCCAGTTGCGAAGGTGGCCCGCGCTTGCCGCCGCGCGGGGTGGCTGTCCGGCCCAGCAGCACATCCACCTGCACCTTAAAAGTCTCAGCCAGGGTCGGCAGCATCGACGCCGGCACGCGCAGGCGCGCCACCTCGTAATGGGCGAGTGTCTGCTGTGCGATGCCGAGCACTTCGGCTAGTTGCTGCTGCGTCATGTCGTGTTCGCGCCGCAGTTGAGCGATGCGCTTGCCCAGCTCCACGAAGAACGGCTTGTCGTTTGAGGCCATTGCATCCATCCAAAGGTGCGTATGTGACCTCATAAGATACCTCCTGTTTTTAGAAACAGAGTTGACAATACTCTGAAATAGAGTAATGATCAAGGCAGTTATTTATATTTTTACCCCCTTGACAGGTTTTTGAGCTGAAGACGAAAAATGGCCCGTATCCCCGAAAATGACATCGAGCAGCTAAAGAATGAGGTGTCCGTCGAGCGCTTAGTCGAGTCGGCCGGCATCGATCTCAAGAAAAGCGGCAAGGACCGCATCGGCGTTTTAAAGTGGACCCATCAGTCAAGACACTTTGCCGCTTAGTTTAAGCTGTGCCCATTTCCAATTCCACAGCTGCATGGCGCTGCCCCGTAATTCCTGCATTTTT